>JAIQGK010000004.1:0-24097 GCA_020072645.1 Terriglobia bacterium | reverse complement strand
ACTGACGGTTGCCGTCACCGATGCTGTTGAGAAGAGGAAGCGCGTAGACCGTGTTCCGCCCGGGTTTACTACCTCAATCCCAAATGTCCCGGCCGTACTTCCCAGATCGATCACCATGGTGAAGCTGTTGGCTGTCACGTTCTGGATCTGCGTCCCGCTCAAGGTCCCCACCTTTGTGCCACCATTGAACACATCCACGGTCAGCCCGGCCTGGAAGTTGCTGCCATTCACCCCTATATTCCGATTCCCTATCACAACCGGAGGCGTAGATGGACTGATCGAACTTACCGCAGGCGTATTTGCTGGAGCTGTAGTCGAGAATATAAATCTTGACTGACGGTTGCCGTCACCGATGCTGTTGAGAAGAGGAAGCGCGTAGACCGTGTTCCGCCCGGGTTTACTACCTCAATCCCAAATGTCCCGGCCGTACTTCCCAGATCGATCACCATGGTGAAGCTGTTGGCTGTCACGAACGGCAACCAGGGTATTTTTACGGTGAATACGGCCGGACAGCCCATTGCAGGCAACATCAGTTTTGAGCGTACCTGGGCCAACTTCCTGCTGGGCCGCGCTTCCAATTTCCGCCAAGATTCGGTAGACCTGACGGCGGTGATCCAGACCAACCAGTTTGAGTTCTTTGCCCAGGACGACTTCAAGCTCAGGCCCAACCGGGCTGGTGGATGGCGCGCAAATCCGCGAGCTCTCACTAAACACACGCAACTATGAGCTGTGATGGAGTAACTTTTGTATTGCGACAATCTTTGCTCCATCATTTCGGCCCATCTCCGAACATGCCTACGCTCAATTAAAAAACTCACTGCCTCTCAAGCGAAAAGTACTGCACTCCGTGGGGACTCTTCATCTTCCTCGTTGTGGTTTTTGGTGTGTGGGGAATGTCGTAGTCAACCGCTCTGGTGTCGGGCTCAAATACGCAACAATTGTCACAAATATGCTCACGCGCATCGCGCACGACAGCGGGCCCAGGTGCGCAATTGTGACCTTCCTTTTTGCCTCCCCGGCAGAACATTAGTCGCAAATCGTCAACTTGATGCAGGGTGGTCATTGGTGATGACGCGCCGGCGCTTTTTGTTGCTGGTTGTTGGTGGTTTGGCTGCCAGCGGCAAGAACCTGAAGGCATTTCATTTCACAACCTCTTCAACCTTGTAAGTATGCCCACCATGCTGCGCTCCTTGCCCCGACGCGGCGGTCGGCTGTAGAGGCCCTTTTTAGCATCGGTTCAACTCCCTAATTTAAACGGTGATCAGCTGCTTCATCTGTAGTTGGATCTCCGCATTCTGGTCCGTGTGGACTTTGGGACCGCACATCATTTGCTGCCGGGCGCTGGTCATCCGTAACAACGCTCGGCGCTTTTGCTGCTGTCCGTTGTTTGTTTGGTTGTCATTTGAGGGTTACATCTGTCGACGCGTAAGGAAGCGGAACTTGAACAAAGTTATTCCAAATGAAAGGAGCACTCATGTCTCTTGGCCTATCTGAACTGTCTGACCACACAGGTAGTAACCGGACCAAAACCAGAGGAGCCATTCACTTTCACAAACTCTTCAACCTGGCCTCTTTGGGGCTTAGGGATTCCGGCTTGTATGTAGACCGGATCATCCGTGAGTTTCTCAAGATTGGAGAAGCAGTCGCAGCTCGCTGGATCCAAATGCCCCGTGGCATCCTCCTTCTGCAGGTAGTCCCAGGTCGCTTGGATTCGGGCGCAATTTATCTCTATGATCGGGCCACCCAGATTTTCTACCTGCTTGGCTTTGATGGTCCCGAAGACAATTTAACCCCGGACGAGTTTGACCGGCTCTTCGAGGAATATCAGCTCTTGCGGTATGCCGCTGACCCAAGCTTAGCCCAAGTTCGCAATGTGGCAACGCCCACGCGGACCTGCCGGTCGATGATAACGCCCAGGCTCACTCTGGCCGATTTCTGCCACCTTCTGGGTGGTCGTGGTCTGTTTCGTTGTGCCGGCGGCGCACTCAAGCAGCTTGATTTCCCATGGGCGGGCTCTGCTTGACTGTCTTTGTAGTTCATCGGCCGAAAATTTGACCGAGTTTCAGAACCGGGTTAAGAACGATCCTGGCGAGGTGATTTTGTGAATGTGAAACTCATAGCCAGCCAGGATGCGGTCGCCTCCTATCGGACGCTGTTTGTCAACCGGCTGGCCTATACACTCCAATCCCCCAAACCGAATCCTAAGACCGGGCGTCACTACTACTTTCGACCAAAAGACAACGAGGCCCCGGTTCCTCTTTCTAACGATGTCATCAAGTGCCATCTCGAAGGCCTGGTGACGATTGGCCTTTATGCCATTAACCCGGCCACCCAACGATGCAAGTGGTTGGCCATTGACGCTGACTATGGGGATGCTCTGGACGATCTCCTGAAGCTGCAATGGGAACTGCGGCAAGACGGAGTTGAAGCTGCCTTCGAAAAATCTCGCCGGGGCGGGCACCTCTGGATCTTCGCCTCCCAGCCACTTCTGGCGCGGCAGTGCCGGCTGTACATCTCTGCCGTAGCCAGGCGGCTCAAAGTCCCGCTCAAGACGGCAGGTTCGGGTGATGGCATCGAGGTCTTCCCAAAACAAGATGAGCTTCCTGCAAGCGAGTTTGGCAATGCACTCAGGGGGCCCCTTGGCATTCATCGTGCGACGGGTAAGCGATACTTTTTCTACGGAGCAGACTACACGCTCGACGCGCAGCTTGCATACTTACAACGTCTGAAACGTCTCACCGAAGACGAACTCGCGCACTTCGTGGCCGGGCTTCCAGTCGAAGAACCGCCTCCTGTTCCCAAGCAGGTGAACCGTTCCTATGTGCCCGATGGCAATTCCACGCATCGCGAGTTTCGCATTTTGGAACACGTCACGGTGAGGCGCAAAGCTGGGCGCAACTACTGGGCCCGCTGTCCTTCCTGCGCACGGCAGAATTGTGATCGGGCAGGAGATAATCTAGCGATCTCCATTGCCGATCCCCGGAAATACAAGTGCTGGGCAGGCTGCGACCGCGAACAAATTCGCGCAGCTCTTGGCTGTCCGATCAGGCACGGCTCAGGCAGGGGCGCAGATGGGGGCAAGTATGCCGGTTGATGCGCCAAATCGCGCTGAGGATCCCCTTCCCTTGCGCCGCCGCATGCCCGATGAGCGGCGAGCACTCACCCATCACTTCTCGGTTGGCGGCCAGGATGGATATGTCATCGTCGGATTTTACCCGGACGGACAGCCTGGAGAGTTGTTCATCAGGATGGCCAAGGAAGGATCGACCGTTTCGGGCCTGATGGATGCGTTCGCAACGTCAGTGTCCTTGGCTCTTCAGTATGGCGTCCCGCTTCCCGTGCTTATCGGGAAATTTAGCCACATGCGGTTTGAGCCTAGCGGCTGGTCCGGCAATCCGGAGATTGGATTTGCCACATCCCTGGTCGATTACATCTTCCGTTGGCTGTCTCTCCTCTTTCTGGACCATAAGTCATCAGGCTCAGCAGTGTTGCGTTCGGCTGAACTCAGTCAGCAGGTGAATGCAATTCCACAAGCGGCAGATGGGCCAGTTTGCCAGAACTGTGGTGGGCTGATGACTAGGAGCGGTTCCTGCCATACCTGCATGACCTGCGGCAGCACGAGTGGCTGTGGATAGCAAAAAGGAGTCTCTATGTCATCGTCATGGCAAGCCGCACCGAGCGGAACAGTCCTGCACTGTCCCGCCTGCTTGCGCGAGCGCGGGACCATCATCTACTACGAACAACGTCAGAAGTATTGTGCCGTCTGTCAATTGGAGTCGCTTGAAGTTCTCAACCTCGGCGATCCAGCTACGAAATTGCCAACGGTTGCCGAGGTCCTGGCGGACCCCGCCGCGTCACATTGGCTCAAGCAGGCTCTCTCGTCGGCCCTGACGCGCGATCCCGTAGATGCAGCGAACGATGCCGAAGTCCTGGCGCGTCTGCTGGAAAGCAATTTGACCGACGTTCTATTCGCCTCGCGTTGAGTTTAATCCGCGTAGCCAATGCAACCAGGAGGCGTCAATATGACTATTCCAAACGGGCATGCAAATGAGCCATTACGCAATGCAGCCGAACCACCCTGGCGATCAACCGGCTCAACCGAGCAGTTTACCGCGAGCCAGATAAAGGAGATTGTTGCGGCTCTCGAAATACCGTTTGATCCTACCGTCATCGAGTGGAGGGTGATCAACACTGCCAAGGATGGCAATCCGCCTCGCGGTCAAGTCATTCCCTATGCTGACCAGAGAGCATACACCGACCGGCTGAATGCTCTATTCACGCCGGCAGGATGGACCAGACGTTATCAGGTCCACACCAGCGCAAATTTTGAGCGCGGCAGCGACAAGAAGGTTGTCGCGAAAGTGGTGGTTTCGTGCGAACTGACGATCTTTGGCTTGGGTACGCACTCAGCCACAGGCGAAGAGTGGTCCGACGACCCCAATGCAGCCACCAGTGCGGAAGCGCAATCCTTCAAGAGAGCCGCGGCGTGCTTTGGCCTGGGGCGGTACCTCTATCACTTTACGGGCCAATGGGTCGATCTGGATGCAAGGAAACGCCCCAAGAAGACACCCATACTGTTTGGCTGGGCGACACCGGAAGGCTGGCGTGACGGCTTGCGTCCTGGAAGTCAATCTGAGCGCCCACAAACCGGCACGGCATCGAAAAGCAACCATTCTTGCAGCTCGAATGGCCTTCCAAGTTCTGACAGCCAACTGGTGCATGAAATCGAACGCATGCAGTCTAAATTGGGCATACACATGTACAGAGGGCTACTGCGCTTAGCCAAAGCCTGGAAACCGAGCCAGATCAGGAATGTTGCGGAACAGCGAAAGACATTAGAGCGGATGCAGGCGGCAGAACGCGGATTTCAGCGCCTGAAGGAGGCGATGGAGAATCTGAGCCAGAACATCGTGACCGGAATTCTGAACTCCCTCAAAATTCGTTCTATCGACCGCATTTCTGATCTCCAGACTCTCCATGCGCTTGTCCTCAAGATGGAAGCAGCAGTTAAGTCTCCGACGTGGTAGTCGATTCCCTTGCCTGTCTTGCCACACAAACATCACAAATGCCTGAGCGCGTCCTAGTGGTTGTGGTCAATGAACGGGCCGACCCCGAGATGGTCATCAAACCAAACATAAATCCGTTTCTGTAAGAAACGAATTGGCTTGAGATCTCGAGGCGCGTTAAAAGTGTTGGCGGAACACTTCGTTCGTGCTCTTCTCGTTCCTCTGTGCCACCACGCTCTCCACACGACTTCGTACCCTTTCATTGGTGCGGAACAAGGCCAGCGCCGCAACCACGTCCTCTGCCATAGCCGGGCTACACTCCGTAAGCGATGCCAGGAGGAATTCAATTGCTGTGTCTGACCGAATCATAGCTATCGCCAGCAGCGCAATCTTTCGCAGTGGACCGCCTATCGTCCTTTCCTGTCTGGCTTTCAGCAAATCCAAAGCATCGGGCAGCCTCGATGATCCCAAGGCCAGCAGGGCCGCTTCGGCAACGGCTATATCTTCGGAATCGATAAAGCCGGCAATCAGTGGCAGGGATCTCTCCGGCGCGGTTGACAATAATCCTGAAAAACATTCGGCCAGGACATCGGGTTCCCTCTCGCCGGTAAGAATCTTCAGTTTGAGCAAGAGGGGCGCCCGCCGAACCGCCGTTCACAGCCAAGGCGCGAACCGCGCCAGCTCTTGCCTCTGGCCACTGGTCAACCAGCAGGGAAACAATTTCATCGAGCGCGGATGGATGCCGTGTTCGGGCCAGGGCCAGAGCGCTGATCCCGCGGAGTTTGGCTGCCGCATCCACGAGCGGACCAAACGAACCCTCCATCTGTACGTGGTGTATGCCAAGCAGATAGACTTCCGGCTCGGCATGATCCAGTTCATACAGTGCGCCCACGATCTCGGTTGTCGCCGCACAGCCTCTGTCCAGTTTGGATGGGTTCACCATGAGCCGATGAAACGCCCGCACCAGTTCAGGAACTAGCTCGGTTGCGCGCACGTAGCAAGCGATTTTTGCCGCCTTGGCCACCACAAGGTTGGACCGATTTTCAAGAAAATCCTTGAGTTCCGTGGCAATAGAGAACTCTCCCGTTTCATTTTTGAGAGCGGTAAGCCGGTCAAGCGCTTTTTCGATTGGATCAGGCTTTTTCAAAGCAGTCTATTTGCACGACACTTGGAGTCATTTCTCTGTGTAAGCAATTATTGACGCATTCAGGACCTCGTGCAATTGTCATGGCTAATGATCACAGGCCAAGACAAATAGACCAGAAACTGCCCGTTAACACGTCAAGCAGATTTGCCATCCCATTGCGATCTTAATGATTCCCGGATGAATCGCTCGTAGCGACCTCCGGCATGATTTTTGGACATGATCGTCGATCTCCTCAATGGTGAGGAGACACGATGGGGTGCCCTGAACAGGCCGCCGATTCCAGATCGGAAGCTGCCAAGCCCATCACAGTGTGAAGCCGCCAATTTGGCCTTTATCATCCGGCTGCGTGCTTTCGTGGACGGCTTCATTCAGACTGGAATTGACAGCAACGGCGTCGAGACACCGTCGAGCCGCAGAGTTCGCGCGTCCGTGGGTGAGTCTCCCATCATGACCGTATCGACAGACGAAACGCCTGTTGTGATTTTTGACGAGATTTATGAGTCGTGGCGTCGAAATCAGCCACGACCACTGTTGAACGGTGACGGTACGTTGGCGGTAGGCGTGGGCCAGCCCCGCTGGGAGAACCAGTCCCCGGAGTTGTATGCACGCGACATGGCAACGTACTACTTCCAAGAGCTTCTCGAATCACCTTTTTGGAGCTTCATCGGCACGTGCACAAATCCAATTTGCAAACGATACTTCCTTCGCAAACGCCAAAGGAAGACGGCAATCAAACGCGGTAGCTATTGCGGTAATTGCAAACTCATCGGCGGAGCAGAAAGGACTCGGATAAGCCGCGAACGAGCAAAGCGAGAGATGCTTCACGTGGCGGCGCAAGCATGGCAGGAGTGGGGCATCCGCGGGCGTCGGGCGGACCGTGCAGCTTGGGTTGCGAATAGGATCAATAAAGTCTTTGGCAAGACCCGGTTCATCCATCCTAAGTGGGTCAATCAAAATCGCGAAGCGATTGAGAGATTCTTTGACCAAGAACAATAATCATGCTGAAGTGATTCAAGAAGCTTCTGTTTCGGCGAAACGTGCTCCCCAAAACGATTTTCCAGACTACCTCAGGATTACTACTGAGAAACGGGCAAGCGTGGAGGAATCCCTCTCTATCGGAGTCATGGTCCGCAACCGCCCGAGAAACGGGCTTCCAAGAAATGGCTAGATGGATCGGTATTACCAACGCTGTTCGTACTGGAATCAGCCGGACCCGTTCGGGATAATGGGTCACCCAGAACGGGCCCACCTTTGATTATGCCGGCAATTGTGCGGTGTCCTAAACCAATCGGGATTCGGTCAAACAGTACTTATGAATTGCTGAAATTCAAAATTAGGTAAGGGTAATAGCGCCGAATCACGCAATCGACTGCATCTTTAAATGTTACGTTCTTTCCCTTTACATCAAAACCAGTCTGAAATATCAATCAAATTTATGGTCAGAGAAGCGGTAACCGATATACAATTTCGGCTTTTCCGGCCCTCTAAATTCATGATCTTCGCTGGTCGTCGAGGTGCTGTGATTTTGCTGTAAGTGCATCTGGACTAGCTTGGGAATGTGGAATGTCCACGACTCCGAGTCCCGCCTCCCACTCCGAGAGCCGTCCCAAAAGGCTCTTCCGTGAGCTTTTGCCTCACGCTCTCTGGCGCGTGATCGAGGTGATTGGCGCCAGCATGATTGCCTGGGGGTACGCTCTCTATGCGAAGTTCATCAACGGGAACGTCACCAAGCTGGCAACCGCGTTGATTTTTTTCGCCGCGCTGGCCGTTCTCGTCGTCGTAGCCAACCGGTTTTTCGACGGCATCAGGGACTCGTTCGCCTACAGGTTCGGCCATAAGTTCCCTCCAGCGGAAGTGGCCATCCGCTATTTGAAGGTTTTTCGCGATCGGAAAAGATCTCCAGGATGGGACAATTACCTTGAATCCGAAGCCATCGTAGAGAAAGAAAAGTTTTCCATCGCGGACGTCAATTTCGATCTCGCTTCTCTGCCGGCGGATGAAAGCATCGCGCTGGAGAATGTTGGCCGGGTAAGAACGGTGACTGTGCCACGATTTGTCCGTCGCCTGCTCTCCTCGAGCCGGCTTGGAGCGGGCAGGCGCCGGAACCGCGATAATAGCCCGCGGGTTTTCGTTTTCCTGGGAAGACCGGCTTCCGGCAAATCCAGCCTGATGGTCCAGATCGCGCGCTGGACAGCGGTGCAAGCTTCCTCCAGTGGACAGTATCCCGTGCCGGTCTATATCAACCTTACACATTTCGGCAAGCAGTTCTCCGCGGATCTAGAAGGACTGAGCCGTCTGGTCAGGATGAGCATCCGGCAGGGCTGTCCTCGCTATCTTTCTTTTCTGGCGGAACAGGCGGGCACCCCGTTGGACGATACGCTGGCGCGCACCTTTACCGCTCCTGGCTTCTCCAGCCCTCTGCTTTACATCCTTGACGGCCTGGACGAAGTCCCTCCCGAACAACAACGGACGGAGCAGCACAAGGAGAGAATCCAGGCCATTGCCGCCTTTATCGAGGCGCGGCCGCGCCATTTGTTTCTGGTGACCTGCCGCCAAGAAGATTATGTGGCGCTCCGCAGCTACAAGAATAGCTTCGGCATCTCAATAAAGGCCATCCAGCCATGGTCCAGGAAGCTCTTTTACTCCTATGTCGCGGCGCGGCTATCCATGTCGCACCAGAACCGTCGGCTCGTAAAAAGTTTCATCGCCAAGGCCAATGACGACGAGACCTTCGGCCCTTTGCGCAACACGCCTTTGCTGGCTGTGATGTTCCTTGCCTGGCCGCTGTCCAAGAAAGCTCCTACGCTGAGCCAGCTTTGGGAACAATTTATCCGTATTCGCCTGCGTGACAAGGTTGAAGATGATGCTGCTTACGACCGCTGCATTGACTGGCTTACCCGGCTTGGCATGTACCGGACCGTGGAGCCGGAGAATTCGATTCTACCTTCCGATTCAGCCAGCTTCGAAGCTGCGCGCCTCGCCGGCCTCCTGGCAGACACTGTGGGCCCGGCAGGCGACCTGGAGTTCGCCATCAAGCCATTGCAACAGTATTTCGCCGCGCGCTACATCCTGCAGGATATCTCGCACGATCACACGGATTTCTTTCCCCTGGCCCATCAGAGATACCAGTACGCCGCCCGCCTGCTCATCGCCATGGCCAAGGAAGACAGGTTCGTGCTGGACTATCTTGCCGGCTATTTGAACTCCAGCCCTGACGTCCATGAAGCGGCAAAGAGATTTGCGACCTGCATGCAATCGCTCACCGTGACCCAGTTGAAGGCGTCCCCTTTGCTTGAAGATGCGTTGATCTCGGTTGTGGATCGCGTGCTTACGGGCGAGGATAACGGGGACATGCTTCGCTTGATCGACGGCATCAAGTCGCTTCCGGACCTGCTCTCGCGCGGCCGTGAGCGGGCTGTCCTGCTTCTTGGGGCTCTGGTCAGCCTCGGTTCGCTTCCGGTTCAAAGACGGCTTTTACAGCTTTTCCTCCGCGCCCCAAGAGTGCTCCTGTTCAATCCAGTTCCATTTCTGGTCTTGTCGGCCTGGCTTCTCAACCGCGGCCTTTTCACGCTGCAGTTATGCGAAGGGTTTCGCGTTTTTCCAGCCTCCAGCAATGCGGTCAGGACGTTCTGGCGTGTCCTGAGCAGGTCAATCCTGGCCCTGCGCCCGCTTGCCATCGGGCTTTATCTCTACGCCGCGTACCTGCTCAGCATCTGGGTGGGCAACCAGATTGCGGTGCACTCGGCGTCTTGGTTCGGCGCACGGTGGTCTTTCTTTCCGCACCTTGTCGTGGTTCCTCATGATGCGGCCGACATCGCGATTCGCACTCTCTTGTTCGCCTTCACCGCCTTAGTGCCATGGGTCATGGTGAAGCGCTTCTCATACGCGGGATTCAGCTATCTTGGGCTTCCCTCCCGCATCCTGGCCATGGTTGTAGTGCCGGTTTTTTTGCGATGCCTGATCCTGCTCCCGATCCTAGGCCTCCTCGCCGTCCGCATCATGCCTTCGGGACTCGAGTTCGCCTTTACTCTTGTCCTTGCAGCCATGCCGCTCTTAATGCTTCTGGCCGGCGCCTGGTCGGGCAATTGGCGAGGAAGAAGAATGCCCCACGGTTCCGGGGGAGGCGGTGACATCGGCACGGCTCCTCTTCCTACTCCTATTCCTATTCCTGAACCGCCCGGCCCGGCCCCGACAGAGCAAACTCGTTCACCGCTCGTAGCCTGGTATTCACGGTTCCTCGTCTTGTTGAATTCGGCCCAGCCCGCCATCTCCAGCCCGCGCCGCCGGTGGGCACTCGGCCTGATGGCCATGGTGTCCGTCGGCATGGTGTCCCTGCTCCACGTCCACCGGCTGGGCTGGATCGGAATTTTCGAGATCTCAGGAACAGTCATTGCTCTTTACGGCGGCTATTACACCTTTAAGCGGTACCGCGACTTAAGCCAGGAACTGGAAAATTTAAGAGGCAAGCTGGCCCTACAAGCGCGCCATAACTATGAGAGGACACTGGCCGGTCTCTGTGCCAAGCTTGAGGATGCAAAGACGCCGCGCTATAACAAGAAAAGATATGTACAGTTCATGGCCTCAGATCTGGTGTGGGACCGCCACCTAGTTGAATATATGAGGAATTTTCTTGCCTCCAGAAAGCTGTCCGGGGAGGTAAAGAGTGATTTGGAAATCCTCATCAACACCAAGATTCCCGAGGTTGAGATGCACGAGAATCCCGGCCTAACCGAGGAGCAGATCAGACGGCTTCTTGGCGGAGAGAGGTGGCATGATGCACATGGATAGCTACTTCGTAATCGCATACGTTGGCTATGCGACGCTCGGCTTTCCCCTTGGCTATCCCACCTACAGGATCAGGGCGCGGCGGAAAGGACCGCCCGCCTCCTTGCTCCGGGCATCAGGAAATGTGTTGAGCGACATTGCCTGGTTCATGGCCGAGCTCCTGGCCGGCTCCGCGCTAGGCGAGTGGATATGGAGAAAAGTCTTCTACTCTCCGGTCGAGTCATGGAAGGTGTTTTGGGCAATGTGCAGTTATCTTCTCGTGATCGCGACTGTTATGACTTTGATAGAGGCTGGCCGCGGGCGGATGACCGGAGTGACACGGCGTTCCTTCTGGCGCTTGGTTCTGGTCGCATGCCTGAGTTTCGCGAGCCAGGGCCTGATGACCCGCTTCGTGGTTTCGGTTTATTATCTCGATGACATAGGTTTAGCACGACGTCACAAGCTGGACAATGTCAGGATCGGGTCCTCCGTCGGGCCTAGCGTCGGGCTCACTTCCAACCTGGGGTACTACATCTTGCGCCCGGCGCGAGGAGCAGTGGTGACAGCAGTTGCCGAAGGAGCAGCCCGGTTGCCGGCGCAATGGCAGACCACGGTTCCGGAGCGTTTTCATTATCGCGGAGGCGCGTCAGGAACGGAGGATTATCTCGGCCGTGTGATCGCTATGCCGGGAGAGACCGTGGTCATCAGCCGCGGGATGATCACGATCAATGGCATTCCGCTCCTGGAGCCCTATGTGGAGAATTATGTCGCCGAGCCCGGTCAAACCTCTCTCCGCCTGGGACGCGAGGATTATCTGCTGGGCGAAGACGTGAGAAAAGACTGGACTGGGATAGGAAATGCGTTTTATGTGGTACATGAGAGTCAAGTCCGTTGTCGACAGTTCCTCCTGCTGTGGCCGCTCCGGGATTTTGGGCTCGTGCAGCCGCCCTTGTACAACATTCCCAATCCCCCTGTCTGGAATGTTCACGTCAGTGAAAAATGGCTGAGCCGGTTTGCCGCCATGTAAGCTTTTCTCTCCCGAGATTGCGGGTCGCAATATCTCTTGCCGTCGAGGGACTGGATGCCATTTTTCCCTTCCGAAACCCTCTGGCTCTGGTTCCGCGCCAGGTGCTCTATGGTCACATGACGGGCATCGCCGTTGACTAGAATGCTTCCGCCGAGCACGGAGAAAGGCGTGATCTCCGCTCTATCACAGATTAAAGAGGAGATCACGAGCTAATTCGGCAGTTGCGCCAGAAAGCCTCCCATCTTTGCGGTCGCTTTGAACTGTGGCACCGGGTCGAGCTTTTTGAACGCGCTGGTAAACGCGTTCGAGAGGCTCCACATCGTCCTGGCCGCGAATTCCGGGTACTGCGGTTCGAAATACAACCGGTGGACTTCTGGGAGCAGCGTTCTGGGTGCTTCCAGCTTGCCGTCAATGAATGCGGAATAGAAGATCAGCCTCGCCGTATCATCGGTGATCTGCGTCTTCCTCCACAATTCAACCTGGCGTTGCAGCGGCTCGAAATTCCTCTGAATCCGGTCCACGCCAACCGAGAGCGTATCAATGAGATTGAAGCTCTTGGTGTGCTTGGCCAGCACTGGCGTGAATACACCAGACACGGCCATTTCAGAAATCGCTCGCGGATAGCGCATGACGAAAAGTTCTCGCATTGCCCTTCTCGCATCGGGGCGGGAGCAACGGTCACTGTCATGTAACAATCATGTAACGATAAGCTATTCTTGCGGAGCTTAGAGTGTCTTGCAGTACCACCTGCGCTCTCTAAGTTGTTGTAAAGCCCGTTAAGGACGGGTTCTTTCACAGAGGTGACGGGTCAAATCCCATCGGGCTGCAACGTTGGAGAAATTTGATTTAGCAACTGACGTAAAGTCCCTACCGCGTCCCCGCCAACCGGGGGCTCTCTCTGGTGGTCCGCTTGCCTCGGCGTCGCCGATCTGAAAGCCACACCCTTCAAACCGAAGCGTGTGCAACGCGTGTGCAATTAGTGTCCAGATACCGCCAAATAATACCTTTTGCGCAATTCGTGTCCAGTTAAGTCCTTTGTTTACCGTGTCAACGTGGGTTCGACCCCCACTACCCACCCCAATTTCTTCTTTTTGAATCAGTGAGTTAGTGAAAATCTTACCGTCCCCTACCGTCCAATTGCGAAAAAACCTACAAAATACGAACCGTTCAGCGTAAAACCATTCGCACGACTTTGCTGTTGGCTTCACGCATGGGGGCCAGCAATCCATTGCCATATTCGTTGAACGTGGTCCGAATATCAGCATGGCGCATCAGGTCCTTGATCACGGCTACCGGCGCATTGGTCGTCCCTAGCCATGATCGATAAGAGTGTCTGAGGATCTTGGTTGGCTCGCCTCGCAGCAAGTGCGCTATGCCCGCTCTCTGTGCCGCAGTAAAAACCTTCTTTGAACTGCGGTCTGGAAATAGGGCTTCTCTCCAGCGCTGAAGGGCGAAGCGAAAAATCCAATCTTCGTTCTCTGAAAATTCAGACTTGTGCCTCCAGTCGAGCAGGGCCTGCATCAAGGATGGATCAAGCGGGGCCGGGGCTTGTGAGTATTCTGTCTTTGTCTCATCCACCCTGCCCAGGACAATCTCCCGGCGAACATAGATCGTCAACGCTTTCCAGTCGATGTCCATCCACTTCAGGCAAGCACCTCAGAAAATCGCAGCCCCAGGCAAATCGAGGTAACCACCATGAGTCGTACGTAGTTTTCCTGGATATGGTCAATAAGCAGCTCTAGTTGTTCGGGAGAAAGGACGTTCGGCCGCGAACTCCTGCGCGTCCCTCCTTTGATCTTGACCAGCTCCATCGGGTTCCGTGCGATCGGGAGATATCCCCAAAACATCGCACGGTCAAACAGGATCTGCATAAGGGCCCTGATGTGGCTCTTTGTTTTGCCGGAAAGTGGTTGCCCGTTGTCTTTCCGGGTTTTGGCATTCAGCCTGCAATACCACCGTAGTACTCTGAAACTGGATCCGACTCATCGGTATGATAGGGTTCAGGTGTCGCAGACAAGCCCAACCTGACTCTGGCCTGGACCGGCAACAAATTTACCATCGAACGGTGGTGATGGCGCTCGTCCCCAATGAGCATTGGGCTTTCCGATGATATGCGGGATAATAGTTTTTGAAATGCATCTGATTGCAGGGTTCTGTTGACAACAATAAAACAGGCGAAATCAAGACTTCGGGATTCAAAATTTTGTAGAGTCTCAACTGCATCTTCATACCAAGTGTTTATGCCCGCGTAACAAGGTACTGCCCGAATGTTAAATGAAGAAGCTTCCCGTACCCATCAGCAAGGTTTTGATACGGGACGGCAATGACAACAAACATTCGCTTGCTGGCCTCGAATAGCTTACTTATCCTATAAGCTCCCTCTGCTCGGAAGCCATTTCCCGGAAGTTGCAGATCATTGTGGCTATCTCGGCCAGCGGATCGATGCACAAAGGCGCCTGCCGCGGGCCGGAGAACCTTTGCCGCTCCTTTGCCAGCATGTGAATTTCAGTGCATCCGACTATATAGGAATCAACGGCATATTTTTCCAGGAGAGCATCGAGCGGCTCAATTTGCCGGACAGCATCTTTGCTGGTTTTTATTTTGTAGATCAGCTCATGGATCCGGTGTTGATCTTCCTGATCGGGAAGTACAATCCGGTCACGGGTCTGCTCCCAGAGCCGGTGGTTCTGGAAAATCCGGGTATGCCGCGTTCCTTCAGTGCACACCAGCAGGTATTTGCGATTACTGAGCAGAACGTGTTCCATGGCCACATCCACAAGCGAAATAATTTTTTCCTGCAAAGCGGGGGCCAGCCGCTCAATTAAAGGATGGATCGTTACGCAACAGATAATGATTTTGGTCGTTCCGAAGCAGGCAAGCTGGTCCACTCTTTCGGTCAGCCGCTCCAGCAACACGTGCTCTGTCCCGGCCAAAAAGCTCTCGCTTCTGTCGGGCATGGTTGGATCTGACAGCAAGACCACAATGGGTCGCTCCTGCTCCGGCCGAGAGGAACATTCTTCGTAAATTGTATTCACGAACTCTGACGAAGCCAACGGCCCCATACCACCAAGAATGCCCCATACTGGCCGGCAGTTCTTTTGTTCTATACCATGAGATTTCATCTTTACAGCACCGGAGAGATAGGATTTTTTTAATGAGCGGTCATGACCACAAGGATTTTGCGAGCTCCCGTAAACGGCATTCTCCCGTGGGCTAATAGCATGTTGTCCACCATGAGCAGGTCTCCTTTCCGCCAATCGAACCTGACCAGAAGCCGCTGCGTGGTTTCGCGGATGCATTGCAGATACTCGATCGGAATCGGCGAGCCATCGCCGAATGTGGCGTTCTCCGGCATCTCGTCTTCATAGCCTTCGTACAGAGCCATCAAAGATTCATATGTCGCCTGCGGCAGGCTGGAAGGATGAAACTGATCCGCCTGGTTAAACCAGACTTCGTCTCCAGTAACGGGATGGATTGCGGTAGCAGACCGAATGCTGATGAGCCGGAGCGATCCATCCGGATTCCAGCAAGCTTGCATATCTGAGTTCCTGATGAACCGGTCTACATTCTTACGATCCGTAGTTTCGAACGTCTCCTGCCAGGATTTGCCTGTTCCCTTTCCGGCATGGAGGTTGCGCACATACCTGACTTTTCTCTTCCGGAATTCGCTCACAATCTCTGCCGGCAGCGCCTGCAGCAGCGCACGGCTGCTCACCAGTGGGGTCTGGCCGCCGTCCTGGGGCTGCACGATACAGCAGAAAAACAGGCGTGCCGGCCAGCGGACCGAATACGAAAGCTCATTGTGCAGGGGAATGAAAAGGTCGGACGGATATTCGGTGGATGTGTACACCCCTCCTCCCAGCTTGGTGCGCGGGGAGTCGCCATCGACATAATCCAGCAACTCTTCCTTAAGTCGGCTGATCGCGGACTGGAACACTTCCTGGCTCGAGATGGAGAATCCGCGAAACAGCAGCGCCCCATGTTTCAGCAATGCGCGGTCAATCCAGCCGCGATTCTTATTCCACAGTTCCAGAAACGCGTGTTCGCCGGACAAGCACGCATCCTGGCCTGTGTCTGTTTGGCGTTCAAGCAGGAGGGGGAAATTTCCGGATTGGTCCATGACCTCTACTGCAAGATCATTCATGCCAAGAGCCTGCAATTCTGCTGCATACATGGTGAAACTGTCCTTTCAGAACGAAATATTTGTTTTTCGCTGTGCTTGAGGCCAGACGCATGAAGGCATGGTCCGGGAACGCACTGCTGGATCAGACGTTAGTTGCCGGCTGTGGGTCGGCATCAGCCTCAAAGGCCTTGCCGGTAGAGCCGTTAAAAGTGAGGGGTAATCGCTTTAAGCCGCGTAATCCCAGGTTCTCCCGCCATTCGAGCTGAACAGGATCGACCTTGGGACCGGGCAGGCGCCGCAGCAGGGTGGAAAATGCAATCTTGCCTTCTATACGCGCCAGAGCGGCTCCGAAACAAAAATGCGCGGCCCATCCGAAGGCCAGATGGCGATTATCTGTGCGCGTGATATCGAACCGGTCAGGATCAGGAAAGGCTTCCGGGTCGCGATTGGCAGCGCCCATCACCGCAATAACAGCCTGGCCGGCCCGCACTGTTATTTTCCCAATCGGCATATCGGTGAGGGCTTTGCGGGCCGTGTGCTGGCTGGGGCTTTCATAGCGCAGGCATTCTTCGACGGCGGAGCCCATCAGGCCTGGATTCGCCAGTAGTTTATGCATCTGGTCCGGATACCGTAGAAGCGTGAGCAAACCATTTCCAATAAGATTCGTGGTGGTCTCCTGGCCGCCAACCATGGTAAGAATTGAGTTCGCGATCACCTCTTCCTCGCTGAAGCGGTCTCCGTCCACCTCGGCGATAGCCAGCGAGTGGACCAACCCCTCGTTGCAACCCTGCTCCATCTTCCGCAGATGAGCCTTAAAATATTTCACCAGTTCCTGGACGCTTCGGCGCACCCTGGAGGCGCGATCGGGATTGTGCTGGAAATTTCCCAGCATCTCGGCAAAATCCGCCGACCACTCGGTAAGTTGCCTGCTGTCGGCTACCGGCACTCCCAGCATCTCCGCGGTAACAATTGCGGGAAGAGGAACGGCAAAATCCTTCATGATCTCAACGCGACCGGCAGGCGCGAATTTGTCGATCAGATCGTCGGTGATCTCCTGAATACGTGCGCTGAGCGATGCCACTCTTGCCGGCCTGAAGGCATAGGCGGCAAGCCGGCGCAGCCGAGTATGCTGAGGCGCATCCATGAAAAGCATTTGCCGCACCATGATCTCGGCAATCGGTCCTAGTTCCGAAAGACCCAGCGCCGCCAACTGCTCGGGAGCCGGCGTGCGCAATGCGGAGAACTTCGTCAAGACTGCCATTACATTTGTGTAACCAGTAACAACCCAGGCGCTCAAAAAAGGGTCCCAATGGACCGGCGATTCCTCACGCAAACGCCGGTAAAGCGGGTAAGGGTTGGCCAGAACTTCCGGGTCCAGCAAGTGATAAAGACTGAGCGGCTGAGCCGCCCCGTTCCGGGAAGCGCTCGTAATGCTCCTCATATCAACTCCGTTCGATTATTTTGTTGTGATCGCCAGACATGGCGCTGGGAAACCTTTATGACAGAGAGTCCGCAAAGGACGCGCTCAGGCCGCTCTCTTCCGTTGCTGCCGACCATTGCAGGCCTGCAATAGGCGAGTCCGGATGCGCGCAGACCTGCTGCATCAGTTCTTCAAGGCTCTGCAACAACCGGGCAATGGAAGCGGGAGTGAACAGAGCGCTCCTGTACAGCGCCTCCCCTTTCACCCCGTGAGCGGCCTCTTGAAAGTAAAGGATCAGATCCTGCTTGGCTGCCCGTGCCTGCATGGGAAGCAGTTCGGCTGTAAGCGGCGCGTCTTTCATTGCAAGCGCCGCAGAGTGCTGATGCACCAGCATGGCCTGAAACAGCGGCGTACGGTCAATCTCGCGTTGCGGCTGCAGATGTTCCACAAGCGCTTCGAAAGGTAAATCCTGATGCGCCTGCGCTTCAATGGTTATGCGGCGTACATTGGCCAGATTCTCGCGAAAGCTGCGGTCCAGCTTCAACGGAGTCCGCAGCACCAGTGTATTCACGAAACAACCGATCAGATGCTCCAGTTCATTCTCGCTGCGGTTCGATATCGCAATGCCCACGGTGACGTCGTTCTCTCCCGTGTAACGGCTGAAGACAATCTGCCAGCAAGCCAGGAAAGCCATAAACATGGTTGCGCTTTCCTTCTGCGCCAGACGTTTCAATTTTTGCGCGAGTTCTTCTGCGATTGACAACGGCATGGAGCCCGCTCTCCAGTCTGGAACTACGGGTCTGGCTAAGTCCAGCGGCAGTGACGCCGGGGGCAGCTCCGCCAACTGCCTGCTCCAGTACCGGAGCTGCTCCTGCAGCACCCCGCTCTGCAGCCATTCACGCTGCCACAACGCGTAATCCGCGTACTGAATAGGTAATTCGGGGAGCGGCGATTTTTCTCCTTTTGTGTATGCCTGGTATAAAGACGAGAACTCGCGCGCCAGCAGGTTGATGGACCAGCCATCGCAAACGATATGGTGCAGGCAGCCCGCCAGTATATGCGCCTCTTCTTCAAGGTGTAACAACTTCAGCCGAAGCAGAGGCCCGGTCCGCAAATGAAAAGGTTCTTCCGTCTGAAACAGCAATTCCCTGCTGATCTCGCGAGCGCGCTCCTGCGGGTCCAGTCCTGCCAAGTCAAGTTGCGGGACCTCAACTTTCGTATATGGCATGATTCTTTGCAGGGGAGTCCCATCGCGGGAAACAAAGACTGTCCGCAGAATTTCATGTCGCCGGACAATCTCGTGAATGCTCAAAACAACGGCATTAACGTCCAATGGTCCCGTCAAACGGATGGCAAACGGCATGTTATACGCCGGATTGCCGGGCTCCATCTGGTCCACAAACCAGATCCTGTACTGCGCGTGAGACAAAGGTATTTCTTCCGCGTGTTCGGTTGCTGCAGGCGGTTTCAGGTTGACCCTTCGCGCGCTCCTGATCCGTCCACACAGGCCTCCTACGGTCGGCGACTCAAAAAGGTCCCGCAGTGGCATGTCCACTTCAAAGACCCGTCTTATACGCGAGATCATTTGCGTGGCTAGAAGCGAGTGGCCGCCCATCTCAAAGAAATCGTCATTCACGCCTACGCTTTCGCGCCCCAGCACCTCGGAAAAAATTCCGCATAAGATCTCTTCATCGATGCTCTCCGGTGGCTTCTCTCGTAGTGTTGTATGTTCCCGCTTCAGTTGCAGGAGGGCTTTGCGGTCCACCTTACCGTTTACAGTCAGGGGAAATGCATCGATAATCACAATGGAAGGCACCATGTATACGGGAAGATTTTCTTTCAGGCGCTCTTGCATCGCGCTGGTTTCTACGCGGGCTTCCTGGGCGATGGTTACATACGCCACCAGCCGCTTGTCGCCAGGCGTATCTTCTCTCACCACAGCCACGGCCTGTTGCACGCCGGGATATTTCACCAGCTCGGCCTCGATTTCCCCCACCTCGATTCGGAAGCCGCGCAATTTGACTTGGTGGTCCAGCCTTCCGATGAATTCCAGCTGCCCATCGTCGCGATAACGCGCCAGGTCACTCGTGCGATAAAGTCTTGCGCCGCTTTTCCCGCTGAACGAATCGGGCACAAACCGTTCCGCAGTAAGATCAGGACGATTTAAGTAACCCCTGGCCAGCCCGGCTCCGCCGATATACAGCTCTCCTTTGACATGAGGCGGCGACAGTTCTCCTTGCGGATCAACAATGTAGGTCTTCGCATTGGCGATTGGTCTTCCGATTGCTGCGGTAGAAACATCCGTTCGGGCATCGCAGAGCGACCACGTGGAATCTATAGTTGCTTCCGTGGGACCATATAGATTATAGAGTTGACACTGCGGCAACCTGCTCCGGAGTTGTAAAACCAGATCGGTCTGCAAATCTTCTCCGCCGCAGAACACTCGCCGCAACGATGTGCATTGTTCCAGTCCATCCGCTTCCAGCAGCATTCTCAGCTGCGACGGAACCAGTTGCAGCACAGTCACTTTATTTTCCCGGATACACTTCAGCAGGTATTCCCTGTCCTGCTGTCCGCCGGGCCGAAGCAGGACCAGACAGCTACCGGACATCAGGGGCGCATAGAACTCCCATACAGAGGCGTCAAAGCTGGAGGATGTCTTCTGCAGTACGCGGTCGCCGGACTCCAGAGGAAACTCTTTTTCCATCCAATTCATATGGTTGACGATTGCTTTGTGGCTGATGACCGCACCTTTGGGTACACCCGTCGAGCCGGAGGTATAGATCACATAGGCCGGATTTTCGGGAATGGGCCGCACGAGCGCCAACTTTTCTTTCTGTAGGCCGTTGCACATCTCCTGCACAATAAGCGGCTTGGGCGAAATGCCGTGCGCCTGGGCGGCCAGTTCACGTTGCGCGATCAGGGCTTTCGCTCTGCTATCGCGCAGCATGAATTTGACGCGCTCCTCCGGATACTGTGGATCGATGGGAACATAAGCCCCGCCCGCCTTCAGGACACCGAGCATCGCAATGACCATCTCCGGACATCTTTCCATCCAGATTGCAACCAGAGCTTCAGGGCCGATTCCTGCGCCGGCAAGATATTCAGCGAGCTGCCCAGCACGCTCATCCAATTCTCTGTATGTCAACTCTCTTCCTTCAAAAAGCAGGGCACAGGCGCCGGGACTTTTATGTGTCTGCGCCGAGACGAGTTCATGAAGAAGCACGGCATCGGTGCGGAAGACAGCAGCCGTGGCATTCAGGTCTTCCACCAGCCATTTACGCTGGGCCGGGCCGATGACGCTCAACTCCATCCATGGCGCCTTCGGGCCGGCAATCGCATGGCCAAGAAGGACAGACAGTCCTTCGCAGAGCGTCTTGATGTCTTTCTCCGCATACAACGCACGGTCCCAGAGAATGCGCAATTGGAAATCGTGGCTGCGCGCCGTGCAGCCAAGATGCAGGCCAACAAAGTCGGCAGCTGTGTGCAAATACTCTGTCGTGAACATCACCCGGCCGGCCATGCCGGAATTCATAACGTTTATATATTCAAAGGAAAATGGAAGGTAAGGCAGGCTGGCCCCGTTCCACAGCTCTTTTTCCAGCTGCTCCCAATTGAAAGACTCCTGCCATTCGATCGCCTGGGCAACCGCCTCCGCCGTTTTAACACAGGCGACCTCAAAAGAAATCGAATTCTCGAGCGGAACATGCACCGGCAAGTGCCGCATCAGCGGCCCGATGCAGTTACGCAGCAGCTCTGACGATCGACCGTCGCACGCAACTCCAATACAGGGAACCTCGTATCCGAATTTTTTCAGCAGAATTGCCCATGCTGCCAGCAGAAGTGCCTCTGCACGGCCCGGCTGCTGCGCGAACCGATGAAGAGCTTCCATTACAGGAGCAGACAGCGGCACGTCTTCGCTTTCCCAACGCACGCTGGCCGGCTTTGCAGAAGGAAGCTGAAGCTTCACATCAGCTATAGTTCGCATCCAGTACCGCCGACCGGCCAATGAATCCTCCGACTCGTCAAGCTGGTTCAGCCATTCGGAAACGTCAGCATATTGCAAGGGAGCCGGCAAAATCTGTCCGGCGCTGCTCTCCGGCTGGTCGTAAGCAATGCGCAACTCGTTGATGAGAACCAATAAACTCGCGGTATCCGCGCAGGTTGCCGGCGTCTGGATCAGAAGCCAGTGTCTGTGATCATTAACCCGCAGCAGTCTCGCCCGGAGCACGGCGTCCGGACTTTCCCGAAAGTCCCACGCCTCATCAGGCTCAGATTGATTCTGCCGAACCTTGCCGTCACAGAGCTCCAGGCAGAAGGAGCTTTCTATTTCTCCGATTGTCTGGACGGGAACAGAAATCCCCGGTAACTGCATGAGCCGAGTGCGCAGAGCCTCATGCCGGGAGACTACACAATGCAATCCGATTTTTAGCCTGGCTACGTCCAACGGCCCTTCCAGGCAAATTTTCATTCGCGAAAAACAGTCGCAGCCTTCAATCTGCAACAGCTTCCACAAACGATGTTGCACCGGCGAGATGGAATATCCTTCCAATGATTGATTCATATTTTTGTCCTGGAACTAGCAATCCGTGCGAGTGAAGGGATCGCCCATGGAAACCAGAATTTTCCGGGGGCCGCTGAAGGGGCTTCTGCCGTGCGCAACGCGCATGTTGTCCAGAAGCAGGATGTCACCGCGCTGCCAGGGAAATTTGACAGTTTCGGCTTCATAGGCTTCACGGAGATGCGTGACGACGGAATCGTCGATCGGCTCACCGTCTCCGTAGAAAACGTTGTATGGCAGTCCCTGCTCGGAATATTCCGCCAGCAGCACTTTTCGAATGCTCTCTTCCAGGCTGGAGGCATGCCAAAATGCAATGTGGTTGAACCACAATTCATCACCGGTCTGAGGATGCCGCAACAAGGCCGGACGAACCTGCCGGGTGCGAA
Source organism: Terriglobia bacterium (assembly GCA_020072645.1). NCBI lineage: Bacteria > Pseudomonadati > Acidobacteriota > Terriglobia > Terriglobia bacterium. The sequence continues at coordinate 1,663 of JAIQGK010000004.1, read as the reverse complement.
GTTGCTCCGGCCCGATCCACTCCATCTCGATCCGGGCGCGCCGGCAATACTCTTCCAGTTCCTCGGGCGTGGACACATGAAAAGACTGGCGCCAGGGAAGTCCTAAATGCTCGCTGAAACTACGAACCAGCATGTAACCTTTGCTTTCAAAGCGCCGCCGGACGGATGGATCAATGCGCGCCAGAACGCCGCGAACATCTCCTATAGGGGTTTCCCCACGATCCTGGGGCGCCGCTATGCAACAAAAACATATCTTTGCCGGCCAGGTCATGACGTAGGAATTCTCGTTATGAAGAGCGATCGCATGTTCGGGCGGGAACTCCGTTGACGTGAAGACGCTGTTTCCAAGTACTTTGCGAGGTGTCGCTCCTTCCATGTATTCCATAAGTTGCATTCCCATTGCTTTTGTGAAGTTCTGCAGATCTTCCTGGCCCGTGACATCAAAACCACGAAAGAGAAGAGCTCCGTTCTGCCGAAGAAGGGTCTGGACGGTTTCAATGTTGTCCTGTACCCAGATGTCTACCTTGAGAGACCTGATGGATGTTTGAATTGTCAGCGGTATCTTTACATTTTGGTCCAATGGCGCGATGGTCACGCACTCTCTGCTGGATTGCACCCCGCGCCGTTTGGCCAAACCAAGATCAATATGCGAAGGACTCATTTTTACCTCGAAGTTTTCAATAGGGATTGGCGGATGCCTGAAATAATTTTGCCGATCCGTGGGAACTGGATCGATCCATTGCCCGCTATGCGAGAGAATTTTGTTTTCTGCGAGCGGATTGTAGCTTGTCGAAAATAGCCTGACGAGATTTCATCTGCCTGGCCGCGAAGTTCTCGTTCTTTAAACCATGCAGCTTTTCCGAAATAGCCTGCAGCCCAATGTCAGGCTGGGCAGACACATCTTCCAGAACCTGCTTCCATTGGGACGCCAGAAATTCAAGAACAGCCGGACTGAATAGACTCCTTCGGCCCTCAAAGCCGGCAGCGATGCCATTGTGGTCCTCAAAACAGGTCAGCAGCAAATCGAATTTCGAGGCCGCGGGAACAATATCCAGCAGCTCCATCTTCAGCCCTTCTACGCGTAGATCGAGTGCCGCGTTTTGCAATACCAGCTTGATTCTTACGAGTGGATCCTGCATGCTGCGCCCCGGCGCCAGTTCCTCGACAATTTTCTGGAAAGGAACGTCCTGATAGCTCAGGCTTTCAAAAAAGTGGATCCGAACGGCGCGCAGCAGCTCTTTGAAAGTTGTTTTGCCGCGTGAACTCATGCGCAGAGGAAGCTGGTTGGCCAGAAAACCCATCAGATGCTCCGTCTCGCGGTGATTCCGGTTCGCCACATCAGTGGCAATAACCATATCTTCCTGACCGGTATAGTGCGCCATAACCGTGAAGAATGCCGAGAAAAGCGTAATAAACAGGGTAGCGCCCTCGTGCCGCCCCAGCTGCTTCAGACGATCCGTGAGACCACGGTCGAGCCTGAACATATAATGCGCACTCCCCTTGGCCGCAGCTATGGACTGCGTTCCGTCGATGGGTAATTGCAGGGGCTCCAGTCCGGCCAACTGCCCTTTCCAGTAATGCACCTGCTCCCGCAGCAACTCTCCCTGCAACCACTCCCGCTGCCACAGCGCATAATCGGCATACTGCGCCACCGCTTCTTCCC